>NC_014226.1 GCF_000092785.1 Waddlia chondrophila WSU 86-1044 | reverse complement strand
AAAGGGTTTCAAAAAAACCTTGCGGAGTCCTTGAGATGAACCTGGAAAAAGGAATTAGTCGAATAGGTATTGTCTTTGGCGTTATATGCGGTTGCACTCTTATTTTCTTGGCTTGGAAAACAGACCTTTACTTCAATCTCCTTAGTCATTTCGACTTTAAATACGAAGAAAATCACACACACCTTTACAATACAGGAGAAATTGTAGAGATTAGCGGCTTTAAGATATTGCGCCAAATAAGAATTACAAATGAAGATGCTCCGAGTAAACTCATGCACATAGTTTTGCCAAAAGTAGGAACCGTTTTAGGCGTCAGTATTGCATTATTCTTGTCTGGATTTTATTTGATTAAAGGCGTTTTTGAAACAATCAATTGGGTGATAAGGGGATTCAGAGGCTAACGGTTAGATTGCTGATGTATTTTATAACAGAATAAAATGCGTATTTCCATAAATCATTATATACGAATTTCCGTAAATTCAAACTCGCTTAAAAAAATACAGAAAACGATCCCTAAATATCAATCCACAGAAGATCGTTCAACCATGAACCGACTTCTTTAAGCACGGTTGCAGACTGAACCTTGCCTAATCTTTTTACAAGTCTACTTTTGCTAATAGACCGAACTTGCTCGCATACAGCAAAACTAGGAAGGTTAACTCCACCTTCTGGTGGCTCAATCCGAATATGGGAAGGAATTTTCTTGTCCTTGCTTGTGATGGGGACAATGATAATAAGGCCTGACACTCCTTTGTTCATCAGGTTATTAGAGACGACAAGAGCAGGACGAACCTTCTTCCCAATCTCATTTCCCTTAACTGGGTCAGGATCAAAAAGCCAAACCTCACCTTGAAGCGGATTATTCTTCTTCAAAGCCATCGGCTATAGTTCCTTCTAATTCTTCACGATCTTTTAACTCTTCTTCCCATGCGGACTTGTCGGATTTAAGGGTTTGATACGCCTCATTCATTAGTCGCATTCTTTCATTTCTTCTATAAGTCTCCAAGGCATGTTCGATGACTTCAACCTTGGAGTAACCTGTTAGCGAAACCATCTCTTGAATGATCGAATCGCTACGCCTGGAGATCCTTGCTGTTTGTGCCATTTTAACACCTCATTTGTTACTTATTAGTATACATAATTGTATGCTTTTTCGTCAACAAGGTGTCGTTTTGATCTCAAACTGATGCGGTTTTTTTCTAGTATAACCGTTTTTTCAATGGTTTTACAGAATCGTAATAGAATTGTAATGTCTCCTCATCCATAAATTCGGACTCAATTTTTATAAGAAGATTAAACACAGGTTTCTTGATATCATCATACATAAAAGCTGTAGGTTCAAATTCGGAAAAAAGTTGAAAATATCCCACTTTAGAATTATCTAAATAGTCACCTTCAACTATTATTTTTGACCATGAACATTGTTTAATTTTCCAATTCAATAAAATTGTATTAGAACAGTTTGTATAGTTTTTTAAAATCCTCTCTAGGTGTGGATGAGGATTGTCTGTCCAGTTTTTTATGCGATGCATTGTGTGAAAAAAATCAAAAGAAACAGGATGATTCTTTGAACTTCCCTGAACAAACAAATTCCCATAATCATTTCCAATCAGACCGCTATTCTCCACAGAAACAACCTCACAAGACCACTCTTGATCGTCAGCAACAATGCCGAATATTTCTCCTATTGTGTAAACCTTATTGGCTGCAAATGAATGGGAAGATGCCAATACGAATATTGCTGATAAAACCAAAAACTTTCTCATATTAATACCACTTAAAAAGTTAAAACAGCTTCCAATTTTATATCATAAATCATTTAAATTCAATCGAATGAGTTTTTACTGAAATTCGCATATGCTAAATTCCGTATTTATGAATTTCCGTAAATACCAACATTCTAAAATCCGCACTTCACGAAGTTCGTATTTCCATATTTCGGTTTTCTGTTTTATCTTTTCGTGTTAATGTAAACGTAAAACCGAAATGTAAACATTTTCCGCATAGGATAAATATTTACACATGGATGAAGAGGGCTAATGAAAACGATAATCTCATGTTTGAACCTAAAAGGTGGCTGTGGAAAGTCTTCCACGATTGTAAACTTAGGAGGGGTCTTTTCAGAGAACAAGAAAAAACCACTTCTAATAGACCTAGACGAACAGCAATCCTCTACCCATTGGGCAAGGCAAGGCGGAGACAAGTTTCCCTTTCCTGTTATTCCCCTATCTATTGAAACAGCAGGAAAAGTTAAAAGCGAAATCGAACGGCTGGCGAACGAACACAAAGCAGACACAATCCTAATAGATACTCCACCACAGCTAGAAGATGATGCGCTTATTACAGCCTTGCTTTCAGACATTGTGTTAATCCCTGTATCTCCAAGCCCTCTCGATCTTTGGGCAGCCCAACAGGCTGTAAATACAATTAAAGATGCAAGAGAAGAAAGAGGGGGAAAGCTTCCCAAAGCCATTCTGATTCCTTCAAGAGTGATGAATAGAACCACGCTTGCAAAGGATATCAAAGGATCATTGAAAGCATTTGGAGAACCTATATCACCAGCAATTTCCTTAAGAGTGGCAATAGCAGAAGCTGCAATAGCAGGGCTTCCAATAGGACACTATGCACCGAACAGCCCTGGCCACAAAGAATTTACGAATTTATGGAAATTCGTAAATTCACAAATACGAAAATAAGGAAGTAACGAAATGAGTAAAAAGGCAAAGCTATCACAGCTACATAAAGAGCTAACAACCCTAAATAAGACAGAAAGCAAGGTTGAAGCAAAAACAGAAACAAGGAATGCCCAAAAAAAGACTTCAATTGGAGCCAATCCATTAAGGGGAGAGAGGGGGGACTTCCTCAAGGTCACAATAACCCTTCCGCCAGGAATGCTGGCAGACCTTAAAAGACTCGGACTAGAAAGAAAGCTGCAAGGAATGAAAGACACAGATGTTTCCAGCTTAATTAGAGAATCTCTGACAACTTTTCTAGAATCTCAGGAGTAAAATGTCTTCCAAAAGCTTAAAGTGCCTGGCAAAAGAAGCACAAGCCAGTGACTATACGTTTTCTATGGTTTTAGATCCTGTAAAGCCAGGAAAAGAGATGTCCACCAAAGACATAGGGCGGTTTCTTGAAGAGAACAAAAGCGGTTTCTGTTCCTCAGAATTATTGAAGTGTGTCCTGTTGAATATCCCCATTACAGTTGCTGTTAAGGAATGGTTGGCCACAATAGAAAATCCTGACACAAAAAGAAAATACAAGAAAGCAATGGAACGCATATTCGCACTAGAGCCGCTTAGTGACGTTACAAAAAGAAACTGTGCAATAACAACACTCGACAAGAATTGGTCTGGAGCAGTGGGAATATATAAGCTTATGGAAGAGATCGAAGCTCCTGAGTCCGCCATTAAGACTTGCCAAAGTGTTTTCTCTAGATTTTGTGATTTTATACGCATAGCAACTCTTGGAATTGTAGACCCAGAAGAGACTCCAAAGCAAAAAGAAGACTATTATGCGGTTTCAATTTTATACGAAAACACCGACTGGGAAGAGTTTATTTCAAGCATGAGGACTCCATTCAACCTGCTTGCAGAAATGACATTTCTTGCAGCAAAATCTTGCGAACTCCGACTTAGACTTGCAAACTCCAAGAAAAATATTCTCTCTCTTGATACTTCGCAGATAAACTTCCAAAATAACACTATTTCTTTCAAATCAGAACAGAGCTACCAGGTAACAGACATACTTGGTCATCCTCTTTGCATCCCTTTTACTGAAAGTTTTATGAAAAAACTTAAAGACTACATAGGGGAAAGAAAGGGGGTTGTCTTCCTATCCAAAAAAAACAAACCTTTGTTCGCAACGCAAGTGCAAAGGGAATTCAAAAAGGCTTCTAAAAACCTGCCAAATGAAATTACCCCTGTCATGCTGGGATGGGCTGGCGTTCTAGCCTACAAAGAAAAAAGCAAAAAAAAGTTTCCTTTCAAATAATTGTGTGCAAATAATCCCGTTAAAGTGTAAAAAGAAAGAATCAGCAATTTTTGCTTAGAAGTGCCCAACCTGAAAAAGGGGCTAAAAAGCGAAAGACTGAGCGAAGTTTCCCGACCCAGCTCAGTCCTAGCAAAACATAGAATGTGTTTGTATCCTTACAATATCAAGGTACACATACAAAAGCAAGCAATTTCGTGATTTCCGTATATACGGACTTCATGAAACTGTCTTTGCATATATTGTTAAGTCTCTAGCTTTCAATCCCATTATTTGGGTTGGCACTTCCATAAAAAAAGTAAATTAAACTTTTGAAAATGGAGGTTAAACCCAATGCTTGAAACATTATCTCAAGAACAAAACACACAAACCACAAGCCCAACAGAAGGCTTCATTGCGAAAATTCGGAAAATGCTGGATGCAATCCCTTCCGAATTTGTACAGCCCAAGCATTTGCATGAGTTAGGTTTTTTCGGCTCCCACAGCGCAGCCACTCACTTTGTCCAGGATGGCGGCATTCCCCACGTCAGAATCAGCCCCTATCGAATTCTAATACAGAAAGAGGACGTTTTGGCGTTCCTGAAAGAAAAGTACCGCCAAAAATCCAAAAAAGTAGGGGGGGAGTAATGAATAGCACAAAAGAAGACATTGAGCACTTCAAGAATCTCTATCCAATGCTTACACCTACGCAACAGAAGATATGGAACTATCTTCATTGGTTTTGCAGAAACTATCGAGTGGTGAAGCCGAGCCATAAGCATATCGCAGAGAAAGTGGGATGCCACAGAGACACTGTTATTCAAGCGATCAAGAAGTTTTCAGAGCTTGGCTGGCTAATGACTTTGAAGAAAGCTTGGCGGACATGTACCTATTTCATTTCCGAACATCTTCTTAGATTAGACCCAACCAAAAAGGATACCTTCAGAAGAGATCCTCCAAAGCCAGAAAATCCCCCAAATCCGACACAAGATCCGACAGTAAATCCGACACATATTAACTCATCTTCTAATTATAATCGGAACGTTAGGGACGACAACGTTCAACATACAGGAAATTATTCTGAAGAAGAACCAATTCCTTATGAAATCAGGAATCTTCCTGTCTCTCAAAAAGACAAAAGACTGCTTTCTAAATATGGTCTTCATGTACTTAGGCTGGCTATAGAAGACTTTGTGACCTACCAAAGGCTTTATCGGGTGAGAAATGTAGCAGCTTTCATCACTTCACGGTGTAAAGCTTATGTTCAAAAATTCCGAACCCAACCTAAAAGTGGTGTTGCATGTTAACTCTTCGGAAGTATCAAAGAGAATGCCTTGATGCTATTGCATCCAACTATAAAAATGGCAATTGCCGACAGCTCGTCTCGCTGCCGACAGCTTCTGGAAAAACAGTTGTTTTCGCCTCTTTGATTAAAGAATTTGAAGGGAAATCCCTTGTTTTAGCCCACACAAATGAACTTCTAGAACAGGCTAGAGAAAAAATCCAAATGATCGCTCCTAATTTGAGTGTTGGCTTAGTAAATGCCGACTCAAAAGAGTTTGATTTTCCTGTTATAGTCTCCTCAATCCAAAGTGCCAGACAACCTAATAACCTAGTTGAATTGCAAGCTCAAAATTTCAAACTTCTTGTTTATGACGAATGCCACCATGCCGCTTCTAAAACCTCCAGAAATATTTTAAATGCTCTTGGGTTTGGCTGCAAAACAGATCGCCTTCTTTGTGGGTTTACAGCCACAGCATTTAGGCAAGATGGAAAAGGATTGAAAGAGGTCTTTGATACGGTAGCCTATCAAAGGACAATCAAAGAAATGATTGAGGAAGGCTATCTCTGTCCACCAAAAGGGATTAAGGTCTCAACAGATATAGATCTTTCAAAAGTTAAAATGGGGGACGGCGATTTTCAAGCAGAATCCCTTGCTAAGGTCATGGATATCCCAGAAATCCGCCAGATTGTTTTTGATGCCTATCAGAAAGAAGGGGAAGGAAGGCAAACAATTTGCTTCGGAGTCAATATCCAACATGCCTACAACCTTTCCTGTTTGTTTAACTGTTGCGGAATCTCATCTGATACTATCCATGGTAGAATGTCCAAAAGCGAAAGGGAAAGTGTATTAAAAAGATACCGATCAGGACAAATACAGGTTCTTTGCAATTGCCAGGTATTGACTGAGGGGTTTGATGCCCCTGAGACCTCTTGCGTCATAGTGGCACGACCCACGCAATCCAAGGGGCTTTATCAGCAAATGGCAGGAAGAGGGCTTCGGCTTTACCCAAACAAAAGAGATTGCATCATAATAGATCTCTGCGCAAAGCATCACGGCCTTTGCAACACAGTTACGCTTTTAGAAGACTCCGAAAAAATAAATGAAGTTGAAAAATTGGAAAAATCAGACCAGCCAGGTCTTGTAGAATCTTTTCCAGCGAATCTCAATCAAAAACTTAAAGCTGCACTTATTAGATTTGATCCTTTAGGGCAAGAATTCACCTGGACTTGCAATGAAAGCAACATTTATGTCCTCAAAGGGGACAATATCCGTCTTGGTATTGTACCGATAAACAAGGATCGATACAGGGTAGTTTTAGCATCGGAAAAGGGAAGCCAGACAATATCGGACGATCTTAATTTCGAGTACAGCTTTGCAGTAGCAGAAGACTTTGCACGCTCTAATCGTGATGTTTTTATCGTTAGCGATAGAGAGGCTAAATGGAGAAATTTTCCAGCATCGGCAAAACAGATAGCTCTTATTCGTTCAAAAGGTTATCGGGCTGGCTTGGATAAACTAACCAGAGGTCAAGCAAGCGACATTATATCTAGCGGAACATTAAGAGGTGGAAGTGGCTGTTACGTTGAAAAATGACAAAGCCACCGACGCTGGAAGTCGATGGCTTAAGAACTTAACATCAAATATCAAGGACATTGATATGAATAATAATAACCTAAAAACAGAAGACAATCAAGAGGCAAAAGAAGAAATCAGTCTCGAAAAAAATGCCTTCAAGATTAAGTCAAAAGGCAAGTCGAAACTCAAATTTACTCCTTCGATAAAAAAGGAACTCAAAGATGTTATCGGTTGTCAATATGTGGACATTCTTAGTGCCTATGTCTGTCCTCTAGGATCAAAAACGGAAGTCTCAAACCTCCTTGAAAAAAACAAGATTAATGCAGATCTTGTCGAATTTCATAACCCTCTTCCAAAGAAATCAAAAAAAATAAATGGAATGGAAACACGTTTACATATCCTAGAAAAAGAGGTTCATAAAGAGGATATGGAACTCCTGGTAGAGGCTCACAAGATGAAGGATGAAGAAGGAAGGCATAAAAGCATTCAAGATTTTAAAGACCCTCCAAAAGAACCTGGAAAAGATGAAAAAAGCGGGGACTTGAGATATCGGATTGAATTAGACCTCCACGAAAGATTTAAAGCAAATGACGAAAAAAGAAAAGAAGCCGAGGAGTTGAGGAGGTATGTAGAACAACACGAAAAGGAAAAAACGGAAAATGAAAAGGTTCTGGAAAGACTAAACAAAAACGAAAGTGGAGACGCAGAGATTTTTGTTGAGTTGTTCGAAAAAAAATATCTATTTGATCCAACGGAAGGAAAAAATGGGGCTTTCTATTTGTGGGATGGATGCCAGTGGACTCTTGATATCCACAAAGAAAGATATAAAGATTTCGAAAAGGTGTCCGACACCTATCTAATTGCAACATCGGATGAGAGTATTGATGAAAGCGTCTCAAAAGAACTTTTCAAGAGATCACAGCAGCTTAGAACATCAAGAAGAAGAAGCAATGTTCTTGAAACAGTTTCGGCATATCTTTCATTTAAGCACTCCTGGGATTATTGCCCAAATAAATTGCCTTGTTCGAATGGAATCATAAACCTAAAAACAGGGGATTTAGAGACTGCACAAAGAGAAAACTACATAAAAAAAGTTTGTCCAACAAGCTATGAAAAGAATGCAAATTGTCCAAAATTTCTTAAATTCTTAGACGACATTACACTTGGTGACAAAGAACTTTCCTCATTCATCGGCCGTGTTATTGGATACGCTCTTTTAGGAGTGCCTAAAGAGGAGAAAATTTTCTATTTCTACGGAAACGGACGGAATGGAAAGGGAACGCTCATGCACGTAATACAGCACGTGTTAGGTGCTTTATCCAAAACATTCCCAAGCGAAATGCTTCTTAGCCAAAGGAATCCTCCTTCTTCAAGCAGTCCAAACCCAGAACTCGCCAACCTTGAAGGAGTTCGAATGGCTGTATTTAGTGAGATCAACGAAGGAAGAAAGATAGACTCTGCCAAGGTAAAAAACCTAAGTGGAAGGGATATTATTCCTTGTAGAAGGCTTTATTCGAATGTTGACCTCCAAATAACCCCTACACATACAATGATCCTTCAAACGAACTACAAACCCAAAGCCCCTTCCGAAGATAAAGCTCTTTGGTCTCGAAATATCTTAATTCCTTTCAAAGCAAGATTTGTAAAAGAGCCAAAAGACGGAGAAAACGAAAGGGAGATCAAAGAAAGTTTAAAAGATGAGCTACTTGAAGAAGCTAAAGGAATTCTTAAATGGATGGTGGATGGGTGTCTCGAATATCAAGAAATCGGATTAAAAGTCCCACAATCCGTCATAGATCAAACAGAAGGATACAGAAAAGAAAATGATGGAATCGGTTGCTTTCTAGAAGAGATGTGTTTTCAAGACCCTGCTGTTTCGACTCAAAAAAGCAAAATGGAAGCTGCTATCAAAAATTATTGCAAAGCAAACGAAATGAAAGAACCTACCAGAAACGAAATTTCCGACTATTTGAAAATTAGATTTAAGGAAGGAAGAAAAAGCCAAGGATCTTATTGGAAAGGAATCAAAATTGAAGATTAGTTTTTTTTGAGTTCCTGCACTTGCTACACAGCTCTTACACAGGTTTCTGCACTTTTCAAGTTATTGAAAACCAAGAATTTATATTATTTTGTGCAGGAAGTGTAGGAACTTTCACCAGTAAACTTAATAAAAAAACAATAAATAAGAAAAAGATAGAGAAAACAAAATGGTATAGGCAACAAATAGAGATAGTTTCTGCACTTCCTGCACTTTTTAGACCTATTTTGTTAAAATTAAACCGCTTAGTTAGTGTACGAACTGGTGTAGGAACTCGGAACTTGCTGTATAGTTGCTACACTTTTAAAGAAAATGGCAGAAAAAACCGTGAATTCTAGTGAAAATGGAGTTGCAATGAACAAATATGATGCAAATCTAATGAAGCCTCAGTTAAAGAACTGGATTTTCGGAAATGGAGAGTGATAATGCCTGAAAATGCAGGAAAAAAGCAGGGAAACACAAGGTTTCGAAAGGGACAATCAGGAAATCCCTGCGGAAAAGCCAAGGGAACAAAAAACAAAGCAACCTTGGCAGCTGAAGTGCTTTTGGAGGGAGAGTTAGAGGGAATTTGTCGAAGTCTCATTGCGCAAGCTAGAGAAGGAAATATCCAGGCAATAAAGCTTGTTCTTGATCGTGTTTTGCCACCAAAAAGGAATCCAACGGTCTCAATAGAGCTTCCCCAGCTTAAAAGCTCATCCGATGCTTTAGAAGCTATAACATCGATTACGCAGGCAGTCGGAAACGGAGAGATATCACCAGCAGAAGGGGAAACTCTGTCAAGGATTGTTGACGTGTACGTTAAAGCCTTAGAGGCTCATGATTTCGAAAACCGCCTCAACATATTAGAGGAAAAAGGTAAATGAACCGAACAAACAAAAACAGAATATCAAAGCTAGAGAGCGGCATCACTGAAGTCGGAAGGCATAAAAGTGCCCTGGTCATTTACGATCCCAATGTAGACTATGAGAAAGACCTGGCAAAAATTGATGCAGATGTCGTCTTGGCTCTTCCAGATAACGGAAGGAAAGATTTAAAGAACGGTGTTGTTATCGGGTCTTGCGTGGTTAGCTATTGCTGATAGATTTTGTTAAAAATAGAAAAAAGGATGGAACTATGAATATTCATGCGGAACTAAGTGCTTTTAATAATTTAAGATCTCAAACAGAAGAGTCAGCAGGTCAAATCCTCTGGATTGAATTCAAGATGAGATATCTTGCTGAAAGGTCTCAGAAAATCGTTTTTGAATTGGAAAAAATCACAGAATCGAAAAAGGAGGATCAAAAATACTACTGGAACTGCAAGTTAGATGATTTGTTGAAAGCGATAAGGATTGCATTCCACGATCAATTGAGCGAAAAAGAGACAGACAATCTTCAGCAATATCAAATGGTTAGAAATAGATTTTTGCATTCGAATTTTGTTGATGCCCTCAAAAAATTGAACCTGTCAACAGGAGGCAGGCAGATGTTAAGGAATGGCGAAAGAGTGCCTTTGGACAGGAGTGAAATAGGTGAATCCCTGAAAGCACTTCATACAAATCGGGGTGTAAGAGCGATTAGAGACTTAACAAATTCTGTAGAAGAGTTGCTTGATAGGCTTCTTAAAATTGAGTAATTAATACAAAACAGCACCATATTCTATCAAAGTATTGATGACGTCTGTTTTGTAATTTTGCTGTTCTACTGTATCAGCAGGCATTGTCAAAACAACTTTCAAAATTGGATCTTTCTTTCCCATAGCTATAGCATTTGGATTAGCACCCATTTCAAGTAGAAACCTGAGCATTGGAAGACCGTCAAGGTAATGCCCTATTTTCTTATGATGAAAAATAGCGGACATCAGCAAATCAATTTCATTGATATCAGCTCCAGCCTGAAGAAGAATATTTATTGCTTCAAAGTTTTTAGAACTGACAGCTTGATGTAATGCCCACCAGTTAGCGTTAGCACCCTCTTCAATCAGGCTTTGAACGATGTTCATGTGTCCAGCTCTGATAGCTGTAGCAAGAGGGGAGCCTTTTCTTTGGTTTATGTCGACCCTTCTATGAATAAATTCATAAAACAGGTCTTCAAGCCCCAAGAAGCATATATAGATGAATGAGCTCGACGAGTTTCCTGAGGGAGGAAGCCCACAGTTTAAAGGGACATAATTAACATTTATTCCTTTATCTAATATAGCCCAGACTAACTCTAACGCCTCTTCGCTCAATTTTGGGCGATTTTTTATAGGAGTGCTTAAATTAATTTTTCTGCACGTTCTGTGAAAAATTCTGTTAATAGGATTGAAGCCATCATCTACAGTGTTTACTTTTTCTGAATACTCGCAAATAATCAATGCTGTTTTGTAATCATCCATTTCAATTGCATAATTTAAAGGATGCCATCCCTTCTCGTTAGACATATACTCTTCAATTTTTTGGATTGTTTCGTAGTCAATTTGATTTGCTTTCAAATTTAATGTTAGAGACATAATGCCTATAGCAAAAATTAAAAATAACTTTTTCAATTTTTATCCTATTTAATTTACTAATTCAATTTTTTGAGTCAATGATAGAATAAAACAGAATAAAATGATACCCATAATCTTTATTTAGTGCTCATCGTCTGTGTAACTACACTATGAGAACTCTTAGCCTTGTGTATTTAAGGAGATACACATGAGCAAAGAGACACACAACAGAAAAAAAACACCAATCCGAAAGGCTTTTGGATTAAAGGTTCGGATGAGACGGTTTGAGATCGGGATTACTCAAGAGGAGTTGGCTGAAAAAGCAGACTTGCACCCAACCTATGTTGGTTCTGTTGAAAGAGGGGAAAGAAATATTGCCTTGGAAAACATCGTAGCCATAGCCAAGGGCTTGGGATGCTCACCAAAAGATTTAATGCCTGAATGAATGTTGATGAGAGAATTTATTGACTTAGATACTTTTATTCAACACTTTTTTTAAATTGACACTGAATCATTATATGTCCATGTAGGTCTATTAATTCCTTTTTTATCATGTTTTCTGTGTAATCACTTGTGTTTTGCTTTGCATCTGTAATTCTACCTTTTTCAACTGTAACCTCTATATCATAACTTTTTCTTAACGTATTAGAAAACGCCATCCATGTTATTTTACCAAAAAGATGTTTTTTTTCGATCTCTATAGAAACATCTCGTTGTAGATCTCGAAATATGTCATTGATGATAATATCTGTAAATTTTGTTTTTTCAGGTAGTCCTAAACATGTAATGCTCAAATCAAAATTCGTTTGACACTGATGGAAATTTAAAGTTTCATATTCAGCCATAACAGCTGGAGAAATGAAATGAACCCATCGTGCCCTAAATGCGAGTCAACCGCGGTAAAAAAGAATGGACATATCCACAATGGAAAACAAAATCATCGTTGCCTTGTTTGCGGCCGCCAATTTGTTCTAGACCCCCAACAAAAAATTATTACAGATCAAACTAAAAGTGAGGTCCGTCAAGCACTTCTGGAAAGAGTTTCTTTAGAAGGCATCTGTAGAATTTTCAGTGTGAGTATGCCCTGGTTATTGAGCTTTATACAACAGATAATTTATGAGTTGCCCGACGATTTAAACGCTACTGTGGTCAAGGATTATAAGGATTTTGAAGTGGCAATTATAGAGCTTGATGAACAGTGGAGTTATGTCGGAAATAAGAAAAATCAGCAATGGCTTTGGTTGGCGTTCCATTCGGCTAGCAGGCAGGTTTTGGCAATGCATGTAGGAAAAAGGGATAAGAGAGCTGCCGAAGCATTATTAGCAAAACTTCCTGAGGATTTAAAAAAAAAACCTTCTTTTACTCTGATAAGTTCTCTGTGTACTACGAAGTCCTTCCTTGGAAGCAACACCAGGCAGTCGGAAAAAATTCAGGAAAAACGAGTTACATTGAAAGATTTAACAACACCTTGAGGCAAAGATGTTCGAGGCTGGTTAGGAAAACCCTGTCATTTTCAAAAAAATTAGCCAACCATATTGGTATGATTCAGTATTTCATTTGTGATTACAACAAAAGGATGGCATTACTTGTTTAGGACTACCTTTTTTCATTTACATCTAAAAGGTGAAATAGAGGGGTTAACTCTATTGATAAAACAATTTTTGATGCACAGTTTCCGTTGTTAGCTTCAACGTAATTAACATAAGAAAGAGCTTTAGATAATTCATTATTTTTAGAATTTGATTTTCTGTATTTATTGTATTTTTCAAAATGTCGGTCATTAAATTTGTCTAATTTGTAATCAAAAACAGATAACGGTATAGATTTTTCTTTATAATCAATGATAGTTGCAAACACAAATGAAGATTTTATTAATAGAAATGTAATGAGAATAAATTTTTTCAAAATAAAACCTTTTTTGTTTTTTATAAAATTATACAGAAGTCATTTTGATTTTTCAATCATGTTTTTAAAATGGAAAAAATCTATTTTTTATTTAAAACTATGATGAGTTTAAATCTGTATATCTATAGACAGCTCTTGATATTTCGTATAATATTCTAAGCGACGAAGACTTGTTTCCGAGTTAAAAAATAAAACCCCTTCTCTTAGAAAATCATCAAAATTAGAACCGATGAAATGTGCGTGTCTTTTCACTTTTCCTCATCACTTGATTAGTGTGTAGAGGAATACATAATCTTCGCCAATGTTTTGATGGTAGGGTTTCGATGTTTTAATGCTGAATACATTGTGGATTTAGGGAGTTTTGTTTTGCGTCTCATTTTAGCTTTATTCATTGCCTCAAGATAAATTTCGATAACCTCCATAGCTCCTTCGGGATCATTGTTAAGCAGACATTCGAACACGGCCATTGAAATTTGCCTATCGTCTGTAAGATCTTTTAAAGGTTCGGCTTTGTGAAGTCCAGAGACCCTATCAAGATCAACTTTTGACAAGTTTTCTAAGTATGTTTGATGCTTGCTTGATGTCTTTATTTTGCCCATTTTTATTTCCTCCTAATAAGAGAATTACCTTGGATTCAGGGACTAGCACATAATAAATCCGCCTGCCATCATTGAATTTCAGCTCCCATAGATCCGCAGACTCTAGGTACTTATGGTGTCCGAAATATCCCTCATCTTCAATCTTTAGCATTCTAGACTGAATTTGTTTTTTTGATTTCAACGTTTGCGTTGCTAGCCATTCTAAGTACTCGTCGGTCTCATAAAGCTTATATCGATTCATTCTGTCTCTGTTCTTTAATTATATAGTACGATATATCGTACTTTTTTGCAAGAGGAAAACACAAGGCAGACGAAGCATTGGCAGAATTTCAATAAATAATTGATGTTTTGAGTTTGGTATTTCTATAGATAAGAATTTACGGAAATAATGATTTCCGTAAATTACATGACAAGGTTCACTCGCTTTGTAGGATTGTCCGCCCTTTCACTCTTATCATAAGCCCTTATCATCTCGCCACTGGAGTGTCCTGTGATTTTCATGATGTCAGAGTCTGAAAATCCCTGTTGCTTCAAATACGTTACAGCCGAAGCACGGAGAACGTGGGGAGTAACCTTAAATGGAATTTTAGCTGCTTTTCCTGCTCTCGCAAAATTTCGGGAAATTTGCGTTAACATAACGACGTTTCCTGTTGTAGTGATAAAAAGATAACCCTCCCCCTCTCCTAGAAGATCTTTTAATTGTTTCATTATGGATTCCGAATAGGTGATTATCGTTTGTTTGCTAACTCCCCTTGTTTTACTTTGGTGGAATGTGATTTCTCTTTTTTTCCAGTCTATTTGCTCGGAATGAAGAGATAAAACCTCTCGAATTCTTTTTCCTCCCTGTAGGGCTATTTTTCCAATCAGAGCATCTCGAATGTTTAGTTTTTCCAATTCTTCAAAAAAGGCTGTCCACTGCTGTAGATTCATTGCCTCAGTTACCACTTTTTCATGAACCCGAAAGAACGTTTTTTCATTCCCCTCTCTGCTTGGTGTAGCCTTGGAAAACATCCCTTTGAATCTTCTGCTTAAGTATCGAGTAAATGAAATGTACAAGGCTGCCCTAGCTTGCTTTGTTGTCTCTTTCAAGTCTGGCAATTGCTTGATCCTGTCGATTGCAGCATCGTGATTCACAAGGCTGAAAGATTGCAGAGAAATAAAGGGATTGATGATTCCTAACTCGGTTAGCTTGGATATGCCAGATTTGTAGTTTACCTTTGTCCTTTCGCTTAACGTTTCCAGCCATTCAACGATAATAGAATCCAAAGAGAGCATTTCCATTTTCTGCCACGCAATTTTATCTCTTAGAGATTTTGCTTGTGCCTGGCTCTCTATTTTGTGTTCTTGAACTACTTCTAAAGTCATGATCTTACCCAAGTGTGTTTATAACTAGCATTATAAACACATGATATCAAAATATACGAATTTCCGTAAATACCAATTTCCATATATTCGTAAATCATTAACTTGGTATATCCGAATTTGCGAAATTGCGTAAGTTCTGATAAAATGTTTCGGATGTAATCAAAAACTTAGCATGGAAGCAAGGCGTATGAGTGTTATAAGAGGGATCTTTCGATTCGTTTTAGTTATGGGAGCATCAATTTTTGCTCCCATGATTATATTTTCACTGGTGAATCTTTCGGGGGTCATTGAAATGATGGATGAAGGGCGAATTCCAAGCTTTATTACCTACCCGATAATAGGTGGTCTTAGCCTATTTTTACCCTCTATAATATTAAGGATCGTGTTCAAATCGATTACCTGGATTAAG